>JADZAS010000022.1 GCA_020852515.1 Phycisphaerales bacterium | reverse complement strand
CCGCGCAGCCGGGCACTTCGACCAGTTGCAGCCAGCCGCCACAGGCGCCGGTGCCGGCGCTGCCCGAGACCATGCCGCTGCCGTTGCCGGTGCCGAAGTTGTTAATGAGGCGCACGCTGCCCTGGATACCGAGCATCGTTCCCTGGCAGACGCCGCCGGGGATGATCGTGCTGCCCTGCTGGGCGCCGAAGACGAGTCCCTGTTGCCGGCCCGCGTTGGCGCCGCTCCAGGAAACCGTGACCGTGCCCGGGCACTGGCCGCCGACGTTGAGCCGGTATCCGCCCGCGGTGCCGATGAACTCGAAGCCGCGCACGTCCGTGTAGCCGCCCGAGCCGACGGTCGTGAACGAACCGTCGACGGTTGAAATGGAGTAGAGAGCCTCGCGGCAGCCGAAGAGTTGATCGTTGAGATCGAACGCGATGGCCTGGATGTCAGTGTTGCCGGCGCCGCTCAGATCCGAAGTCGCGCCGTTGGCGAGATTGACCGTCGCGAGGCCGTTGAAGATGTCCCAGGCGTAGGCGTTGCCCTGGCTGTCAATCGCGAATCCCTGAATGCCGGTGTCGTTGGCCAGGCCGAGGCGCGTGGTCGCGCCGCTGCTCGGATCGATCGAGTAGAACACATCGGGCGTGCCGAATCCTTCGTCGTTGTAGGCGTACAGCGTGCCGTCAGGCGCGAAGTCCATGCCGCGAATCGAGCTGATGTTCATCGTGGCGACGCTGGTCATGGCCCCCGTCGTTTCATCCACACGCACAAGCGTGTTGTTCGAAGTCGTGTAAATCTCTCCCGAGGGGCTCTTGGCGCTCGCGTTCAGGCTCGTGAACGTGCGGCTGCCGTTGAGCAGCGAGCCGGCGCCGGTGCTCGAGTCGATGGTGTACACGTCGCCCGGCCAACTTACGGCGATGATGTCATTCCCGCCCAGCGCGATGCCCATCGAAGCGCCGATGGCGCCCGCCATGATGATCGCAGTGATTCCTCTCCTCATGGTGATCTCTCCTTCCAGACTGGTGTGATTGCAGGGCACGATTCGGCCACGTCGTGCATCATACCGCAAGTCGCGCCGCCAGCGGCGATCGACCAGCACTGAGCCTCGACGAAAGTCCACAATCTTTTCTCGGACCCAGCCGGCGCGCGCATGGTCGCTTCGTTTTCCACCGTTCTTCCACACGAGTCGGCAGGGGCGAGCGGCAGCGAACGGGCGTCCCCGTTCTCGTAAACCTCGCAGAAACAACTGCTTGAGCCGAAGTGCGCAAAACTGGCCGATGGAGTCGCCGGATGGGCGTGGGGCGGGCCGGGAACTTTTCGACCAATTTGCGCTCGAAAAAGTCGAGAAGTGTTGCATTGTGTAGCGAAGTGTGGTAACCTATCGCACCCTGTCGCCTTGGCCCGCGAGCGGCAGGAAAACGCAGTCGGCATGAGGATCGGATCGTGCTGTTCACAGGCGAATTCGAACACACGATCGACGCGAAGGGACGCCTGGCCATCCCTTCCGAGATCCGCTCTCGAATGAAGAAAGCAGAAGATGGCGAAGCGTTCTACCTCACGATCGGAGCCAACCGAGCCTTGCGGCTCTATCCGGAAAAAGGCTTCGAACGTCTCGCCGCAATGATCGAAGAAGGCCTGGTCACCGACGAAGCGGTCCAGGAGTTCGATCAACTGCTCTTTCCGCTTTCGAGCCGGCTGGAACTGGACTCCGCCGGGCGCGTGCGCCTGCCCGATCGCATGATGCAGCGGGCCGGCCTGGGAAAGGATGTCGTGCTCATCGGCGTGCGAGACCATCTTCAGATTCGCGACCTCAAGCAGTGGAACGCTGAACTGGAAGACCGTCTCGCCAAGCAGGAGGAGATCTTCAGCCGCTTTGTCCGTCGCGGCCGGCCGAGCGAGGGCCGCGGCGCCGGCAACGCGAGTGGGGGAGGATGACGCAACTCGCATCGATCGTGCGACGGGCGCGGGAGGGATCGCCCGTCGGAGCATGGTCGATGATCACGCCGCCTGCCTTGAACAGAGGTCGGCGACGTTTTGACAAGTCGGGACTGGATCATCACGCCGCTGGAATCAGAAGGAGACCAGCGGCGAGGGTGGATGGAGGCGAACGGATTCGTACGTCGCCTCGGCGGAATTCGGTGTGCCTGCCGGCGCTCGGCCAGGGATCGGCTGATTAACGATCGCCCGCAGGTCACGGCTGATTTTCGCTCGACCGCTATTGATCTTGGCTTATGCAGGCGCGTGGGCGCCGTGGGCCGGATCCGTCGCGGCGGCTCCTCCATCGCCGGCTCGATGACCAGCCACCGCCGATCGACCAAGCGATCGGCGGCATCGTGACCGCTGACAAGGATGCGGCGGCACGATACAGACCATCGGCCCGCGCGACGTGACCTCGCGCCCGGCCGCACCTTTCGAGTCCGCTCACGCCATCCCACCGGTGCGAGCGGACTTTTTTTCGCCCCAGCGCGCGTAGGTCGGGACAAGGCTCTGCGCAGGCCCGGCGGTTGGACGCCCAGCGCGCCGCACCGGTTCTGCTCTCAGCACACCTCCAACTGCCGGGCCGCGCTCAGAGCAGCGGTCCCGACCTACGTGCATCACTCCATCACCCCATCACGCCATCACCCACACAACCACGCGGCCATCGCCCGGCTCGCCGCGCCTCGGTGTGAGCGCGCGTTCTTTTCGGCCGGCGGCAGCTCCGCGCTCGTCTTGCCCACATCCGCCAGCCACAGCAGCGGGTCGTAGCCGAACCCGTTGTGGCCGCGCGGCTCGTCGATGATCACGCCCGCGAACTCGCCTCGCGTCTCGGTCAGCACCTGCCCATCGGCGTCCGCCAGGCACATGGCGCACACGAACCGCGCCGTGCGACATTCGGGTGGCACATCCTTCAACTCCGCGAGAAGTCTGGCGTTGTTGGCCGCGTCGCGCTGGGCCCGCGTGTCGCCTGTGCCGGCGTAGCGCGCGCTGTACACGCCCGGCGCGCCGCCGAGGGCGTCAACTTCGAGGCCGCTGTCATCGGCCAGGCACGTCCGCTGCGCTGCCTGCGCGTAGTAGATTGCCTTGAGCCGCGCGTTGGCTTCAAAGGTCGCGCCGTCCTCCACGGGCTCGGGCACGTTCACGCCGGCCTCGTCCAGCCCGATCGTCCGGATGCCCAGCGGCCCGAGCACCGCGCGGATCTCCTCGAGTTTGTGCGGGTTCGACGTCGCCACGAGCAGCGGCTGTTCAACTGCCATCGCCATCGTTCACTGACCCGCCGCGTTCAATTCATACAGCACGCGCCCGCCGGGCCACGCCGCCAAGGCGCGTCCATGCCGTTCGAAGAATCCCAGCACATCCACCTCCCTGAAGATCGGATCATACCACTCATCGCGCCGGCCGAGCCGATCGAGTTCGGCGTAGTTCACGAGCACGAGCGAGATGCCTCGCTCGATCAGTGCCGCCGCCCACGCCTGCTCATCATCGCCGTGCGCGCGGATGATCTCGCCCAGCGGCGAGGTGTCCCACGTCGTGTGCCACACCACCGGCCGCAGAATGTAAAACGGTGTCGCGTCGCCCAGCAGGTAGAGGCCCTGATCCGGCCGCGTTCGCAGGTTGAGATAAATATCGCTGTTGGCCGCGATCAGGTCGGACTCGAGCCGGCGGTCGAGCGGCGGCTGGCTCACGCCGGTGCGAAAGACTTCGCCGTCGATGAACGTCGCCGGCATGCCGCGCCCCTGCCCGTTGAAGATCATCATCGTCCACGCGCCCATCGCCGCGGGCACGATGATGCTCACGCTGCATGCCGTCGCGAGGAAGCGCGGCACGAGCGCTTCGAGCCCCAGCACGATCAGCACGACCAGCGGCACCACACACGGCAGGAGAAACCGGCTCTGTAGATGCGTCAGCGTCAGCCAGAAAATCAGCTGGACTGCGAGCACGATCAGCGCATCGCGCCGCGCGGTGCGATTGCTCTGCCCGAGCCACGCCAGCGCACAGGCGGGGGCCGCCGCGAACCACAACCACGCCCACTGCGCGTGCACGAAAGCCATCTGCCACAGCGCAACCAGGCGCTCCGCCCCTGTGCCGTGTGGTCCATGTGCGTCGTTCCAGCGCTGCGCCTGCTCGGCGGTCCAGTGGGCGGTTCCCAGCAGCCCCGTGGCGAATGGAAAGAGCGGGTTGCCGCCGTCCAGCGCCGCCCAGTTGCGCAGGGCGTAGGGCCCCAGGGCGATCAGCCCGCCCGCAGCGCAGCCCAGCGCCGCCCGCCACCACCGCGCCGTCGGCGTGTGGATAAGCAGCAGCATGCCGATGGGGGCGACGACCAGGCCCGCCGCCGTGAGTTTCGCGCCGCATGCGATCCCCGCAAGAAACCCGATGAGTACGAGACTTCGCCAGGCGCGCGGCTCGGCGCTGCTCAGTCGCCAGCACAGCGCGAGCAGGCCAATCAGCGGGGCTTCGTTGTAGGCCATCGAGCCCGTGACCACGACCCACGGCACGCTCAGCGTCATCGCGCCCGCCGCCAGGGCCATCCAGTGCGAAACATGCCGGCCGGCGAGCAGCGTCACCTCCCGCGCCGCCCAGATCATCAGGGCCGCGTGCAGCATCTGGCAGGCCGTCGCCGCTTCGAGCGCGCCGTTGCCCGGCCGCTGCGCCAGCGGATCGAGCAGCACCGCGAGGTGGTAGTACGCCGCTTCGACGTACGACGGCGCGAACGAATAGGCATTGTGCAGCTGCGGCGTGATGGAGCCCAGCGTCAGCCACTCCCGCGGCATCTGAAGGTGATATTCGAGCACGTCGTAGCCGCCCGCTTCCGTCGCCCAGAGCCAGCCGGGCGCGCTGGTGGCGGCGATGAACATCACCGTCAGCGCCGGCACGGCGGCGATGAGCGCCAGCGACGACACGCCGCCGATGCGCAGCGACAGGCTTTGCGCTGCGAGCCGCTCGCGCAGACTGAGCATCGCCGCCAGCCAGCCCACGCACAGCAGCAGCCATCCGCCGGCGCTGCCGCCGAGCTGCAGCAGGCCGGCGGCGCCGAGCGCGTGATCGAGCCAGAGCAGCGCCGGCACGCCCAGGCCGAGATCGATCGGGCCGAGTTCAGCCGCATCCAGCCGCAGGCCCTTGCGCACCAGCGAGCCGAAGCCCCACGCGGCAATGAGCCAGCCCGATACCGGGATCGAGTCGAAGGCCATGACGAAGATGGCCCCGGCAAAGCGGCTCATCTCCCCGCCGCGCCCGCGCGTCAGCCAGATGGCGATGCCCAGCGCGAGCAGCGAGGCTGCGAGGAGGGTGAAATGCAGCGGCGAAACGCGCCAACCGCCGCCGGTATGAAAAGGTTGCGACCCACGAGCCATGGCCGCCCCATTCTAAGCCGCCGGCGTCGCGGCAAGCGGGGGAGGAGGCATCGAGGCCCCGACGCGGCCGAAGCAGAGGACCAGCCGCGCCCGCTTCTACTCCTCCGCATCCAGTCCTGCTTCGCGATCGCGATCATCCACCCACGACCAGAGCCGCAGATGCACGGCGGCGCATTGTTCGGGCTCGATGCGCTCCACGATGGCTTCGCTGATCTCATCGGGCGAGGCGGCGGTGTCGGCGATGCCTTCTTCGATCAGCGCCGCGTGCAGCCGGTCGTCGATGGGAATCACCGGGTGGCTCAGGCCGTGCAGGCACGCGAAACTCGCGGCGTAGGGCAGCATGCCGTCAAGGCCCATGAGATAAGCGCTGGCATCGGAAGCCGGGGCGTCGAGCAGGTGGTCGATCGAAACGCTCAACTCGCGCCGGTGCAGGTCGTGCAGCGCCCGGCGAATGCGGCTGGCCCGCTTGCGCGAACGCGGATAGCGGTCGCCGATGAGCGCCTGGATCTCATCCGTCAGGCAGACGCGCAGTTCGTTGAGATCGACCACGCGGCTGCGCAGGCGCTCGAACGCCTTGGCCGACCGCCTGTGCGAACACTCCCACGCCAGAAAGCCCCAGACGAGATGTTCGGCCGGCGTGGCGGCGGGGCAGGCGGGCGGCGAATCGTCCCGGGCCGTATCCCGGAGCAATCGCGTGAGTCGACCGGCATGCACCGCTGCGCTCGTCAACGCCTCTCCCTCGCGCCTCCGCCTCGCGGCGTCGGCTCCGCTTGTGCCTGGGCGGCTACGAATCGTCGTCGCGGGCGACACGGCCGGGCGCGTCCTGCGGCTCATTTGCTTCGTCGGCCTCCTCGCCGACGGCCTGACGGATCGCGCTGAGCAACTCCGCCTGCTTCTTGATGCGCTCGTCGAGTTGAAAGCGGATGTGCGGCGGCCGGCGGACATCCATCTGCTCGTTGACGAGATGCTGGAGGCGCATCGTCGCGGCCCGCAGGCCCTGCATCGTCGCCGCCTGGTATTCAGCGGGCAGCACCGAGACGTGCACGACCGCGTCGCGCGTGTCCGGCGAGACGTCCACCTGCGTGACCGTGAGCATCCCGCGGATGCGCGGGTCGTTGAGCCCGCGCGTGAACACTTCCTGCACCGCGCGGTGCATGACGGAAGCGAGTTGTTCGCGCCGATGACTCACTTGCTTTCGCTCCGGATCAGATCTTGCGGCTGACTTCGATCATGCGGTAACACTCGAGCACGTCGCCGGGCTTGATGTCGTCGTAGCCTTCGATCTTCATGCCGCACTCCTGTCCGCTGCGCACCTCTCTGGCGTCGTCCTTGAACCGCTTGAGCTGTTCGAGCACGCGGTTGTTCTCGACGACGATGCCATCGCGCGTCACGCGGACTTTGGCGTTGCGCTCGATCGTGCCGTCCGTGACGTAGCAACCCGCCACCATGCCGACCTTGGTGATCTTGAACACTTCGCGCACCGTCGCGTGGCCGAGCACCTCTTCCCTGATCTCCGGCGCGAGCAGGCCGCTGGCGGCCTTGCGCACGTCGTCGAGCAGTTCGTAGATGACCTGATAGGTGCGCAGCTCGACGTCTTTGTTCTCCGCCAGTTCGCGGGCCCGGCTGGAAGCGATGACGTGGAAGCCCAGCACGATGGCGCCCGAGGCTTCGGCCAGCAGCACGTCGGATTCGGTGATCCCGCCGACCGCCGCGTGCAATACGCGGATCTGCAGTTCGTCGGTGGAGATGTCTTCGAGCGAACGCCGCAGCGTTTCCACGCTGCCCTGCACGTCGGCCTTGACGACGAGGTTGAGGTCCTTGCGCTCGGCGCCCTTCATCTGCGTAAAGATGTTGTCGAGCGTCACCTTTGGCGCCGCCAGGGCGCGCTCGCGCTCCTGCGCCACGCGCTGCTCGGCGGCCTCTTCCGCCTTGCGCAGGCTCGAGACGACGTAGCAGCGGTCGCCGGCGTCGGGCACCTGGTTGATGCCCGAGATCTCCAGCGGCGTGGAGGGCCCGGCCTCCTTGAGGCGCTTGCCGCGATCGTCGGTCATGTCGCGCACCCGGCCGTAGGCCCGGCCGATGACGATGAAGTCGCCGACCTTGATGCGACCGTCCTGGATGAGCACGTTGGCCACGGCGCCGCGGCCTTCGACCATGCGGGCTTCGATGACCGTGCCGCGCGCCGGACCCGCCGCGTCGGCCTTCAGCTCCATCAGCTGGGCCTGGAAATCGAGCGTGTCGAGCAGGTCCTGGATGCCGATCTTCTTGGTGGCCGAGGTCTTGATGACTTCCGTCTTGCCGCCCCATTCGACGGGCGAGAGTTCGTACTCGGCCAGCTGGCCGTAGATGCGCTGGATGTTGGAATCCGTCGCCTCGGACTTGTCGATCTTGTTGAGCGCCACGACGATGGGCACTTCGGCCGCCTTGGCGTGGTTGATCGATTCGATCGTCTGCGGCATCAGGCCGTCATCGGCCGCCACGACGAGCACGACGATATCGGTGATCTGCGCGCCCCGGGCCCGCATGGCGGTAAACGCCTCGTGGCCGGGCGTGTCGAGGAAGACAACCGTCTTGTCGTCGTCACCGGCGCGCACGCTGATGCGGAACGCCGAGGTGTGCTGCGTGATGCCGCCGGCCTCGCCCGCGGCCACGTTCGTCTGCCGGATCGCGTCCAGCAGCGACGTCTTGCCGTGATCGACGTGCCCGAGAATCGCCACGACCGGAGCGCGGGGCTGAAGATCGACCGTCTCGCGCTGTTCGAATTCCTGCGTGACGACATCGACGGCGGAGCGCTTCTCCTCCACGTCGAGTTCAATGTTGTGCTCCATCATGAGTTCGACGGCGAGGTCCGTGGGCATGCCGGCGTTGGGATTCGCCTGCATGATGCCCTTTTTCATCATGGCGCGGATGATCTGGTTCACCTGCACGCCGGTCGCCGCGCTGAGGTCCTTGATGGAAAACGGCTCGTGGATCTTGACCAGACCGCCGACCTGCGCGGCTGTCTTGGCCTTCTCGCCGCCGTGGTCGGACTTGCTCGCATCGCGGCGGACGGTCTTGATGTAGCCGTGCGCTCCCCGCAGGCGCTCTTCGCGTTCGAGCAGGTCCTGCTGGCCCCAGTTGCGGCTGCGAGCGGGACGATCGCCCGAAGGCCCGTCGGCGCTGGCGCTGCGGCCCTCGCGGCCGCTGCGGTTCTTGCGCCGCGTGTTTCGCCGCGACACGTCGCCTGTGGGCGGCCCGTCCATCGGACCAGCCGGCGCCATCGGCCCGCGGCCGCCCGGGCCTTCGCCCAGCGTGCGGCGGCGGGGTCGGTCCACGACCTCCGCCTCTTCGATGCGCACCACCTTCGGCCCCGAGAGCTTCGCAGGCGACTGCACTTCGCCCAGCATCGGACCAGCCGGCGTGACCTGC
The DNA here is from genome assembly GCA_020852515.1 of Phycisphaerales bacterium. NCBI lineage: Bacteria > Pseudomonadati > Planctomycetota > Phycisphaerae > Phycisphaerales > Phycisphaerales bacterium. The sequence continues at coordinate 24,553 of JADZAS010000022.1, read as the reverse complement.
TGGGGCCGCTTGGGCACGTTGGGCACCGCCACGCCGCGACGGCGATCGGCTCCCGCCTCGGCCTGTGCCGGCGCGCTCGGCACCGCAGCGCTCGCCGCTGCCGCCAGCGAACCCGGCGCTTCCATCGGCGCCTCGCGTTGCTCGGCGGGCATTTCTTCGCTCGGCGCCATCGGGGCGGGAGCGTGGCTCGGCTCGGTCGAAGCGGTCTGCGCCTCCACGCGGCGGATCACTTCCTCCGACGTCTCCGCCGACCCCTTCTTGGCGATCTTGCGCGTCTCTTCGAGCGCGCGGGCCATCGCGGCCGATTCATCCGCGGTCTCTTCGACGGGCTGGCTGGCCAGCTTTTTGCGCGCCGTGGCGCGCACTTTCTTGGCCGCCTTCTTGGCGGTACGCGCCGCAACGGCCGTCAGGGCGCCGGCGTCTTCGGCCGTTTCCACCACCTCGTCTTCATCGCTGCCGCCCGCGTACCACGAGTGGATCGTCTGCTCAAGCCCCGCCGACACCGTGGACATGTGGTTGGTGATGTTGGGGATACCCTCGGCCTCGCAGCGCTCCACGAGGTCTTTGCTCTTGATGCCGAGTTCTTTCGCGATCTGATGAATCTTCTTAGCCAAAGGCTGCTCCTCAGTTCAATTCGAGCCCGACTCGCGCCGGGCGGAGACACCGCCGCCGTGCGGCTCTCCTCATGCTCCCTCTTCGCCACGGGCCTGGTTCACCGGAGCCGGCGAGCGGCCCAGGCCCAGGATCGTCGCCGCCTGCGCGGCGCCTTCGTCTTCCGTGTTCCCGCCGCCGCTCGCTGCAGGCACTTCGCCCGACTCGGGCGCCGGCGTACCGTCGAGCACGCTGGCCACCAGGCGCTGCTCCACTTCGCGCCGCCGCGCTTCCTCTTCCTTCTCGCGCTGCTGCTCTTCGGCAACGACCTTGGCCTTGGCCGACGCCAGTTCGACCATCTGATCCGCCTGCTCGGGCGTCACTTCCAGTTCGTCTGCCAGCACTTCGGCGCCGACTTCTTCGACGTCAAACACGCTCACCATGCCCAGCGCCGCCAGCCGGTCGAGCTGCTCTTCCGTCACGCCTTCGACCTGACGCAGCGTCTCGACGAGCACTTCCAGGCCCTTGGCGTATTCGGTCGGCGTGAGGATGTCCACGTCCCAGCCCGTCAGCCGCGCCGCCAGGCGCACGTTCTGCCCGCGCTTGCCGATGGCCAGGCTGAGTTGATCCTCCTCGACCACGACCGTCGCCCGGCCGAGTTCGAAGCACAACGACACGTCCTTCACCTCCGCCGGCTTGAGCGCGTTCTGGATCAGAATCTGGCTTGAGTCGTTCCAGCGGACGATGTCGATCTTCTCGCCGCCCAGTTCATCGACGATGTTCTTGATCCGGCTGCCGCGCACGCCGACGCACGCGCCCACCGCGTCCACCTTCGAGTCGATCGAAGACACGGCGAGTTTGGTGCGGAAGCCCGGCTCGCGCGCCATCGCCTTGATCTCGATGATCCGCTCGCTCACCTCGGGCACCTCCACCTCGAACAGGCGGCGGATGAAGTCCGGATTGGCCCGGCTGAGCACGATCTTCACCTGGTTGCCCATGTCGCGCACGTCGAGAATCAGGCAGCGCACGCGATCGCCCGGCTGAAAGTTCTCGCCGGGGATCTGCTCGCTGCGGGGCATGAAGCCCTCGGCCCGATCGATCTGGATGACCAGCGCACCGCCTTCGTAGCGCTGCGCCGTGCCGGTCACCATCTCGCCGACGCGCTTGGAGAACTCTTCGAAGAGCGCTTCTCGCTCGTCCTCGCGGAAGCGCTGGATCATGACCTGCTTGGCGGTCTGGGCCGGGATGCGGCCGAGTTCGCGCAGGTCGATTTCAATTTCGGTCCACTCGCCGACCGGCTCGCCCGTGACGGGATCGGTCTCAGCAGGGGGGAAACGCCTCCACAAGCGGATTTCGCCATTGAAGCGATCCATCGCGCAGCGGAATTCATCCGTGTCGAGCGAGCCGAAGTGCTTGCGCGCCGCGGAGATCATCGCCGTCTCGATGTCGCGGAAGAGCGACTCGCGCTCGATCTTGCGGTCGCGCGCGATCGAGTCGATGATGCGGAGTGTTTCCTGATTCATGATGCTGATAGTCCTTTCGCCGAGTTGTGTATTCAGTTGTCTCTGCAACCGGCTCAGCCGGTTCCACCACCCTGAATTCCGTCAAACAAAAAACCACCGGCGCATCCGCAGCGCCTGTGGCCTGTCGTGCGGCTGCCGGGCTCAAGAGCCCATCACAGCCGGTCAACCCAACCTGTGGCGATGCCTCAGGTCATGACGCGCCCTTCAAAAGCCCGGAATCCGGGCGTGCGGGAGGCGTCCGAGTTGACGCGCTGCCTACCACGCACTGGGTTCTTCCCAAAGGTGCATTCTGCGTACTCCTACGCCAGCAAGCCGAAAAACTGGCCACTTCAGACCACCCCAAGGATAGTCCAGCCCCGCCCCGGGTCAAAATAAGCAAACTGGACCGTTGCAGCGGCCTAGGGCTTGCCGTTTCTACGCAGATCCGCCAGCGTCTGATCGCGCACCGCGCGGAGTTGAGCCTGCCTCAGACGCGAAACCAGTTCCCAGTCTTCGCCGATCGCATCTTGCGTCCCCAGCAGGTTTTGCGCCGCTTCGACGACCTCGGTCAGCGTGATGCGATCCGCCGGCCTGGCCAGTGCAAACGTCGGCCGCTCGTTGGGCTCGATGCGGTGCAATACGCCCTGCTCGACGAGTCGGGAGAGCACGAGTTCGATCGCCGGCTCGTTGATGCTCGCCTGTTCCATGATGTGCCGCACATCCGTCGCCTCGCCCCGCTCGAAGCGCTCAACAACCACGCGCAGCATCGGCAGCACCAGCGCCGGGTCCATCACCGGCGCAATGCACGGCCGGTCGGGAATCGAGCGAACCATCCGGACGCCCACCGCCTGCAGCGCCGAGGTCAGTTCCAGGCCAAAGAGCACGATGATCCACATCGCGTAGACCCAGAACAGGAACACCGGGATCAACCCCAGCGTGCCGTAGAGCACCGAGTAGGTCGAACTCGTGCCAAAGATCGTCGAGATGTACGCGCCCAGGGCCCGGGCGCCGATCGACCAGGAGATGGCGGTGACGAGCGAGCCGATCGCCGCCGCCGAGATCTTCACCTTCGTGTTGGGCACCGCGACATAGAGCAGCAGGATGAACAGCCACGTCGTCGTCAGCGAAGTGATCACGCCCACGGCTGACAGACTCGACGTTGCCCACGGGCCGAGGCTGTCCGCGGCGCGGGTGACGATTTCGTCAAAGCGCCGGTCGAGGAAGAAACTCAGGTACAGCAGCCCCGGCCCGATCATGATCGTGAAGCCGTACAGCGGCACGCGGCGCGACAGCGGCCGGTTCTCCGAGGCGCGCGTGATGGTGTTGAACGAGCGCTCGATGGTCGTCATCATCCCGATCGCCGCCCAGATGAGAATGAGCAGGCCGATGATGCCGATCGACTCGAAGTTCACGTTGTCATTGATGTCCCGAATGAGATCGGCCAGCCAGTCGACGAGCGGCATGGCGACTTTTTCCGGGTTGCCGTCCGTGATGACCTGCGTCGGCACGGTGACCGTGTCCAGCGGCGTGGCCGCCAGCACGTCGCGCACGAACGACTGGAATCGATCGAGCCCGCCGAGTACGCGGAAGATGAGCAGGCCGATGGCGCTGATCGGCACGAGCGCGAAGATGGTGCGGAACGCCAAGGCCGCGGCCATCTGCCCCGCCCGGTCCTCGTGGAGTTGCTTCAGGCCGTGGCGGGCGAGTTCGGCCATGAAGCGCAGCGCGTACTGCCAGCGGTTCAACTCGGCGGTGGGCGTCTGCAGCAGCCGCCTGAACCACTTCGGCATGTACCATTTGCGCCGGGCCATGGATGCGCAAGTCTATCGGCCGTTTTCCACGCGCGGTGGGGGAGGAATCCTGCCGCGGCCGGACGCCTACCGCTCCACCTTGCGGAACCGCAGCACGTAGTTCTGCGGCAGGTAGGGCGGATAGTGCTGGTTCACCAGTTCAAAACCCGCATCCACGATCTCCTGCGTGAACACCTCTTCACCCGCGCGGACGTGTCCGAGGATCCACTCCGACGACTCGCCCTCGATCCGGTAGAAGTCCACGACCACCAGTTGCCCGCCGGGCCGCAGCGCCTCGTAGATCGAGCGCATCGTGCTGACCGGATATTCGAAGTGGTGGTAGGTGTCGCAGATGAACATGAGATCGACTGAGTTGGCAGGCAGATCGACGCTCCGTTCGCCGCACACGACTGTCTCGATGTTGTTGATGCCCTTGTCGGCTGCGTCTTTGGCCAGGCGCTCCATCAGGCCGGCGTTGATGTCCACGGCGTAGACCTTGCCCGCCTCGCCGACGAGCCCGGCGAACAGTTCCGCCATGAACCCGCTGCCGGCGCCGATGTCCGCCACAACGCTGCCTTTGCGCGGCCCGACGAGCGCTGCGATCTTCTCTCGCTGCGAAAAGATCTCGCGGCCCTCGTCGTCGAGCGTCTCCACGAGCGGCGCGATGTCATCGCTCTTCCACCGGTCATTAATGCCCGGCTTGACGCTCTGCTCCTGCTCAGTCGGCGGCGGCGGATTCTGCGCGACCGGCGCCGCCGCGCCCGCCAGCGCCAGCGCGAGGGCCAGCCATATTCCGCGCATCGTCAAGTTGGCTCGATCCATCACGCCACTCCTTCCAGAGTCACGCCGCGGCTGCCGCCCTGCGCCGCTTGGCCGCCCAGAGGTTGAGCGCCTCGACGCCCAGCGAAAACGCCATCGCAAAGTAAATGTATCCCTTGTTCATGTGCCCGCCGAGCCCCTCGAACAGCAGCATGACGCCGATGAGAATGAGGAACGCCAGCGCCAGCATCTTCAGCGTCGGATGCCGCTTGATGAAGCCCGCTATGTAGCCCGCGAATGCCAGCATCACGCCGATGGCCACGACGACCGCCACGATCATGACCCACAGTTCCTCCGCCATGCCCACGGCCGTGATCACCGAGTCGAGCGAAAACACGAGATCGAGCAGGAGAATCTGCACGATGACGCGCGCAAATGACGCCGCGGCTTTGCGATGCGCGCTGCGTTCATGCCCTTCGCCTTCGATGCGCTCGTGAATCTCAAAGGTCGCCTTGCCGACGAGAAACAGTCCGCCCCCGACGAGAATGAGATCGCGCCCGGAGAACTCGTTGCCGAATACGGTGAACAGCGCCGCCTCCAGCCCCATGATCCACTTGATGCTCAGCAGCAGCCCGATGCGCATGCCCATCGCCAGCAGCAGCCCCACCCGCCGGGCCAGCGCCTGCTTGGACTCTTCGAGCCTCTCGACGATGATCGAGATGAACACGATGTTGTCAATCCCCAGCACGATCTCCATCGCCGTGAGGGTAACCAGCGCCAGCGCGGCGCCCGCCATCGTGTCCGTCTGCATCGCGTCGCCGCCGCCCAGATGCGCCAGAAACATCATCACGTGAGGTCCTCTCTGAAGCCTGTCAGCCGCTTCGAAGTCAGCATGACTGTACCAGCCTCTCGCCGCACTGGCTGGCGCCGATACCCTTATCCCGATGGCCACCAACACCAACTCCCGCCTCGCCCAAATCTTCGAGCAGATGGCCGCCGCACTCGAACTCACCGGCGCCAATCCCTTCCGCGTCAACTCCGATGCCCGCGTCGCGCGCCTGCTCGCCGAACTGCCCCAAGACGTCGAATCCTTCGTCGATGCGGACCCCCAGATAGGCCTCAAGCGCCTCTGCGAGATCCCCGGCATCGGCAAAGGCTCGGCCGAAAAGATCGTCGAGTTCCTCGAGACCGGCGAGATCGCCGAGCACACCGCGCTGCTCAACCAGGTGCCCGACGGCCTCTTCGGCGTGCTCGATATCCCCGGCCTTGGCCCCAAGACCGTCAAGGCCATGTGGGAGAAACTCGGCATCACTTCCATCGAAGATCTCAAGGGCAAACTCGACTCGCCCGAACTCCGCACCCTGCCCCGCATGGGTGAGAAGACCATCGAGAACATCCGCAAGGCGCTGCAGTTCAAGGAGCAGGGCGGCCAGCGCGCGCCCCTGGGCATCGTCCGCCCCGTCGCTATCGAACTCGTCGAATCGCTTCGCAAGGTCAAAGGCGCCCAGCGCGTCGAATTCGCCGGCAGTCTGCGCCGCGGCAAGGAAACCATCGGCGATATTGACATCCTCGCCGCCTGCAAAGACGCCGAGCCGATGCGCGAAGCCTTCTGCACCCATGAAGACGTCACCCAGGTCCTCTCGCGCGGCGACACGAAGTGCTCCGTCCGACTCGACGTGCGCGGCCTCGTCATCCAGGCCGACCTGCGGCTCGTTCCCGAAGCCAACTTCGGCGCCGCCTGGCTCTACTTCACCGGCTCCAAAGAGCACAACGTCCGCCTGCGCGAACGCGCCATCAAAAAGAAACACCGCCTCAACGAATACGGCCTCTACAAAGGACTCACCGAGCGCCCGCAGGACTCAGGCGAAGCGCCCGTCGCCGCCGCGAAAGAAGCCGACGTCTACAAGGCGCTCGGCCTGCCATACATCCCGCCTGAGATCCGCGAGGACCGCGGCGAACTCGATGCCGAAATCCCCGACCTCATCGAACTGTCTGACATCAAGGCCGAACTCCACGCCCACACCACCGCCAGCGACGGCAAGCTCACCATCGATGAACTCATCGACTGCGCCCAGCAGCGCGGCTACCACACCCTCGCCATCACCGACCACTCCGTGAGCAGCGTCATCGCCAATGGCCTCGACGTCACACGCCTCCGCGCGCATGTCAAATCAATCTGCGCCTGCGCCAGGAAGCGCAAAGACATCGCCGTCCTCTGCGGCACCGAGGTGGACATCCTTCCCGACGGCCGGCTCGATTATGACGATGAAGTGCTGGCGAGCCTCGATGTCGTCGTCGCCTCGCCCCACGTTTCGCTCCGCCAGGATTCAAAGACCGCCACGAAGCGCCTCCTCAAGGCGATCGAGAATCCATACGTGCACATCCTCGGCCACCCCACCGGCCGCATGGTCGGCGCGCGCGAGGGCCTCGAGCCCGACATGAACGAGATCATCGCCGCCGCAAAGCAGCACAACGTCGCGCTCGAAATCAACGCCAACTGGAAGCGCCTCGACCTGCGCGACATCCACGTCCGCGCCGCCGTGCAGGCCGGCTGCCTCATCGCCATCGACACCGACGCCCACCGAACCCAGCACTTCGACTATCTCATCTACGGCGTGCTCACCGGCCGGCGCGGCTGGCTCACCGCCGCCCAGTGCATCAACACCTGGCCCGCCAAAAAGCTCCACGCCTGGCTCAAGGGCAAGCGCTGATCGCCCCTCCGCCTCCCGTCCCTCGCACGTCAACGCGCGTCCCAAAAAAATGCGCGGCCGACGATCGCTCGCCGGCCGCGCCCAGGGTCCCAGAGCAACGGATCACATACTTCAGTGCGTGATCCACGCTTCAGAGCAGGGGGTCTTACTTCTGCGTCGTCACTTCCACGCGCGACGCCGTCTTCTCATCATGCGTCACCTTCGCGTTCCGGCCCGAAGCCAGCGCCAGGTCGCGGCTGACCTCCTTGCCGTCCAGCGTGAAGACCGTCTCCTTGTCGATCTGGATCGTCACGACCTGGTCGTCCGCCGCCTTGAGCGTGAAATTGCTCCAGTCGGCCGCCACCGTCATGATCATTCCTTCAGCCTCGTCCATGGCTGGTTCAACCATCACCCGCTGAAGCGAACTCATGAACGCTTCCGGGCACACGCCTGCGATCGCAGGAGTCGTCGCGAGGGCCAACGCAGTAGTGGTGATAAACATGATCTTCATTGTTAACCTCCTTTTGGCGGTTGAGTGTCTTCAGGCGGGTCGCGGAAGCGATCAGATTCAAGAGTCCGGTACTTCAGGACCTCGGCTTGCTTTACGTGGCCTTGCCCTGTGGGAAGGCCGCGATGTGGCGGAGCAAGCTCAGCGAAACCGACGCTCCCGCGCCCGCCATTGACAACACAATCTTTACGGCACCCCCGTGACGCCCGAATGAGTTCCCCGTGAATCCGGCCTCATCGCCCCCTACGGCCCCAAAACCGCCGAAAAATCTCGCAGAGTCTCTCGGTCCGTCTCCACTCGAACCCGCCGCCCTACTCCAAATCTGAAATCTCAAGTGTCTCCTCTCTCCTTTCCCTCTCTCGTCGCCGCCCCCAACTCCGGCCATTCCCCGACCACCACCCCTGATCCTTCCGCGCGTACCATCCTCCTTTACGCCATACACGGCAAACGACTCCAGCATCCGCAGGACCAGCCATGACCACCGTCGCCTCCGCCTCTGCATTCGCCCCCGCACTCAACCGCAACTTCCTCGCCGCTAAGTTCGAGGCCGGCCTCTCGTGGGACGATTACCTCGCCACCGGCAAACTCTCCCAGCAGGAAGCCTGGAAGGGCATCTACAACCAGATCACCCTCACCGATTCCCAGCGCAAACTCCTTGCCGATTTCAAGCGAGACATGCACGTCATCTGCATCTCCGGCATCTGGTGCGGCGACTGCGTCCAGCAGGGCCCCCTCCTCCAGCGCATCGCCGAAGCATCCGAGCGCATCAGCCTCGTCTGGCTCGACCGCGATCAGCACAAAGACCTCGCCGGCCTCGTGCACATCAACCAGGGCGCCCGCGTGCCCACCGTCCTCTTCCTCGCTGAAGACGATGAGTTCGTCTCCCTCTACGGCGACCGGACCCTCACGCGCTACCGCGCCCTGGCCGACTCCCAGCTTGGCCCCGCTTGCCCGCTGCCCGGCGCGCCCATCCCCACCGACCAGCTCCTCGCCACCCTTCAGGACTGGCTCGACGAGTTCGAACGCATCCAGCTCCTTCTCCGATTGAGCCCCCGCCTCCGCCAGAGACACAACGACTGACCGACGGGGTGCCCCAGGGGTGCCATGCTTCACCGGCTCTGCGTGAAGCATGCTGAGTGCAAACGTGCAACGACATCCCCCGTCATTCCTGCGCAGGCAGGAATCCACGAACGTGCGACGACCCGCGCCGGCGTACCCGGCATGCGGACTACGAGCGGGATCGACTCAGGCGGTCGGTCTGTTTCGACAAGCTCGCCGCAGGATCAATCGTGACCACGACGATCGGGCGCGTGTGGATCGATTGCGTCCCTTCGACGCTCTGCATCGGAATCGTGCTGCGCGGCGGTTGTGTATGCCGGCGAATCTTCATGAACATCAACCGAAACGCCCAGCCCAGTGTGCGGCGGATGTTCTGGATGTTGCCGAGCATGCCGAAGACCTGGGCGCTCGCGGGTTTATCGCCGACGCTGGTCTTTCTCAAGAGCGCCACGATCAGCCACCACGGGTTGTAGAAATACGAGTAACTCGCGAGGATGTTGAGTTGCTTCTTCCACGGGTGCTGGTGATGCGAAGCAATGACGTAGTTGCCGTCGTGCATGTACGGATCAACGCGCCGCCCGCCAACCCGATCGAACACCTGTCCAGAGGTGTAGGTCTCGTGGTACAACTTGCTGCCCGGCGAGGGCACGAGCATCAGCACCTGAAGCGACACGGCGCCCGCCCTTCGCAACAGGCGGACCTGGTTGAGCAGGCCGTAGTCGCCCTTGCGCGTGTACAGCGGTTGCGAGTCGTGGTGCATCATCATCGGCATCGGACAGATGCCCACCTCGCGCAGGGATAGGAACGCCTCGGTGGTCTTGTCGACGCTTTGACCCTTCCTGACGAAGGTTGCAGTCAGATCTTCGACCCCGATCCACAGCCCGCGGCATCCCGCCTCGCGCATCAGTGGCAGGTGCTCCTTCATCTTGAGTGTGTCGTGAACCGTGGCCTCAGTACCCCAACGGACTTTCGAACCAAGCCGCGATCCATCCACCTCGGTGCGGGCCAGGGTCTCGGCGATCTTCAGGGCGCGATCATGGTCGTTGAAGAAGTTGTCATCGGTGCCGAAAAAGTACCGAAGTCCATATTCGCCGTTGAGTCGGGCCATCTCATCGGCAATCCGTTCCGGGCTCTTGGTTCGATACTGCCTCTGGTTGTACGCGGGGATCGGACAGTACGGACAGGAGAACTTGCAGCCGAACGTCATCACGAGCGAACTGATCGGCGAATGCTTACGCACGCGATCCGCAGGCATCGCCCGAGGCGCAAGATTCGACGCCCGACTCGGCGCCTCGAGGAGCCGGTAGCCCAGAACCGGATGCGGCAACTCGTCCAGATCGCCAAGGAGCCTCTGCGTACCCGTATCAATCAACTTTTCGGCGACGCCATCACGTGCGCCCAGCGGGTAGACAAGACCGGGGATCTCGTCGAGCAGTCCTTTGTCGCGGGCCCGGGCAAACGCCAAGCGCATTGCTTCGCCTCTGGCGCGAACCGACAGCACTGCCTCGAGCAGGCTGAGCAGCACAAACTCCTCGCCCGTTACCGCCACATCAGGCCCGGAGGGATCATCCGGGTCGGCGCTGAAGACTTTGAACGGCTCGTACACCGCGTGCGATCCACCGACGACGATCAGCGGGCGATGGGCGGGATCAATCCTCCTCGCATCGCGGACCAGTTCCTTGCAGGCCGCCTCGTGCATTCCCATGCTCGAAACCATGAACAGGTCGGGGATGCGACCGTCCAGGCGCATCTGCGAGGGCCGGAATCGGCGATTCCACTGCTGGAGCACAAGCCGCGTCTTCTCGAAGCCGACGTCCGCCAGGGCCGAGCCGATCGCACGAATGCCCGCCGGCGCCATGCGCGTGTCGGCAAAGATGAACGGGAGCATCCGCGTGCGATGGTCGAACGCACAGGCGACGACGGTCGCCAGATCATGCAGCGGGGCATGGCGTCTGAGACGATGACGGAGGGCCGTCATCGCGCCGGGTTCGAGAAGTTCATCACCACGAGGCCGACGAGGAAGTTCCAAGGTCTCGTGCTCTCCTGCAAGGGGACTATCGTGAGCCAGACGACGACCCAGGCGGATTGCTGCGGTCGGCGCCGCACCTGAGCATCTTAGCAGCCCGAGGATGAACGCGTCGTCCATCGCCTCTCCGCGACGAGGTGGCGTGGCCCGGAGAAGCGTCCATGCCGCCTTCTGACGTCCCAATCAAGCCCATCCAGCCAAGAACACGAGTACACAAACGGACCAGGTATACCTGTCCCGCCTTCTTCCCCGTTTGCTTCGTCCACGACGAGCGCTGGCGGCTGCTGGCTGTCTATCGCGCTGACGATGACAATCAAGGAACTCTTCGTTCCCCACCAGGCGGGCCTTGACGGCAGCGGCACTTTCAATTACATTGACAGCGTGATCCTGCGCCAGAGAGACGCCAACTCGGGCTGGACCTGCTCTGCCCCTCGCCGGGAAGGCGCGGCCGACGGCACGCTCGAGGAAGCGGCGGACCGAATCATGGGTGAGGCGGACGGCGGCGGCGCTGGGTCTGGAGCACACGTTTCGGCCGCGGAAGGCGGTAACGGCATGAGCAGACCCGATAAAACGTACCTGTCCCGTTTTATTTCCAGCAATGAATGACATACTACAGCTCAAATCCTCGAATCACAGGAGGCGCTCAATGAAAGGGCATTCGACCATGGCGGCCTTGGCGATTCTCCTTGGGACTACCGTCGCTGTTCTCGGTGCCTCGGCCGCCGCAATCGAAAGAGGAAGACCTCCTTCGGAACGCACCCACATCCAATCTCGTGCCGACGCTGAGTCTTATTGGCAGTACTTGAGAGAAGCGCATTCGATGGTGGGCATTCCGCTCGGAATGCAAATGCCTGATGCCATACAGCTCCTCATTGTGCCGATCGGCTTACGCGCTCCGGCAGACCTGCCGTCCCCAATGAACAAAAAGTGCCTGGTTGACATCTATATCCGCGGCTCACGAGAGTCGTTGTTAGCGGTGTGCGAATCGCTGCAGGGCATCTTCGACGGATCGATGTCGGAACTCATTCAGATTCTTGGCCCCGACGGCAAGGAAATCGCGGTATACTCAGCTCTCGAGAAGGCGATGCAGATCCACCCCGGTGTGGTAGATTATAATGGCTATCTCGCTACGTCAGGCGGCGACTACATTATGATATACTCTGCTGTTGTGTATCTTGATGCACCGCTTGAGCAGGGGCAATTCTACTGTGTGAGATTCCGAACGGTCAAGGATATTCATTCTCCCGCGCATGAGGATCAGACGGTCATTGAGGCCGACGAGAGTCCGCTGTCAAACCTAGAGCGCCTCGTGCGATCTAAGGGTAATGCGGCCATCAGGGACTGTCATATTCACGTGGACGATGGTTGGAGGGAATTGGTCGCCATACATCGACGAGTGGCAAGACCAGACTCGAGCGAATCGCAAATGCTGATGGCGGCGCCAAGCACTGTATTCACAGCCGTCGATGGGGATGAGACCCAGGAGCTTAGGAAGTGACGCTGAGGTGGGCTCTAAAGGGGATTATTCTTGCCGCATCGGGGTGCGCCTTGTCGATCTGCGCATCGTGGACATGCGCACTGACTTTTGATGCGAGGACAGGTCGGCTCGAGGAACGAGCGGGAGGGAAGTGGCCAGACTCTATTCGCATTGCACGTCTTCCAGACAAACCGACGCATCAGTACACGCGAGACGCTGTCGGAGTTACAGTATCTGTGGCTGTGCGGCCTATGTTTGTAGAATCAGAATCCGATATTGCTGATTGGAGCCAAATCAAGTTCTCAAGCGGCTGGCCGTGGCGCTCGATGTACGGTTCGCGCACGACTCGGTCGCCGCTCTGGGACACCGAGAGAGGCCGCCCACAAGAGTTTCGGCACGGAGATTGGGGGGTCGAGTGGATGCGAAGGGTCGCAGAGTCTGGTGCATACTGCCCAATTGGGCACCTACCGGGACATCCAATCGCCATTGGATTACTTGCGAATACTGTATTCTATAGCATCGTGCTATATTGTATCTTTCAGTTGCCAAAGGATATTCGGCGGGTTGCGCGCGTATTTATGAAGGTCTGCCCGACCTGCGGCTACGACGTTCGAAATCTATATACGCCCGTATGCCCGGAGTGCGGGGGAGAGATAAAGAGGCAGGCGGATAGGCAAATTGGAGAAGAAAACAGGTCAAGTACGTTTATCGGATAAGAAAGCGGGACAGGTGCATTTGCCGAAGCGCCTCCTGCCGTCACCGCCTCTCGCGGTCGGCCGCGCCGCCGAAACGTGTCCTCCAGACCCAGCGCCGCCACCGTCCGCTTGACCCACGACGAATGGCAGCGCCTGCTCTCCATCCGAGGCAGGCCCCGGCTGGCACGCCGGATTGACCGGCGTGCCGACCGTGGCCTGGGTTTCCGGCTAATCAAATCACGCCTTAGATCGAATTGCGGTGAACTCGAACCGGATCACGCCCTGCTGTGGTCCGCGTGGCTGACTTCTCGGCGTCCGAGTAGTCACGAGCCCTGTCAACACGCTGCGCAGGCCCGACCCTCGCCGCTGCCTCTCGATTGCGACGTGCATCCGGCGATGACGCCTCCGTGTCTTCAGCTTCCGGAGCATCGCCCATCGAACCAGTGGTAATGTCCGTCGCGTGCTCGCTCTCGAAGATCTCTTTGGCCAAATCTACTTGCTCTGAGTCCTCAGCATGCACGGCGATGAGGATGTTTCCATCTTTCACTTTATCTTCATAGCGCTTGGCTTCGATCTCTGGAATGCCCATGCCGATCAGGGCCCCCGTGATGCCACCAATCGCTGCGCCGGCCGCGATACCGCTGAGCGACGCCATGATGGGGCCCGCGGCGATAAACGGGCCCAGCCCGGGAATCGCCAGCAGACCGATGCCGGCCAGAAGACCGATCGTGCCGCCGATGACGCCTCCCGCTCCCGCACCGGTGAGCGCGCCCTCGGGGGCCTTCGTGTTCATCTCGTGCGCAAAATCACGAGTTGTGGATTTGTCGGGGAACAGAACTGAGATGTCGTTGTCCGCAAACGGCCCGGCTTTCAAGCGGGAAACGATTGCATTGGCAACTGTCTCAGACGGTGCAACACAGAATACAGACTTACTCATTGATATGCTCCATCCTAAGTGTGTTCTATGCAACAGGCGTTGCAGGAACGTGTGGGGTGAACACTGATCGGGTATGAAACCGTCAGCGGGTCTGAACCATGCCATTCACGAACGCGAGAATCAGTTGGGACGGACTTCCAATTCGTTCATCACGTTGTTCGAGCCGGCAATCTGTACGGCGAGTCGTTCGATCAGATCCTTTTCGGCTTGGGAATCTACGACTCCTCGAAGCCAGACTGTGCCTGACTCGTCGGTAATGATCTTGCAGTTCTTCGCACCAACGGACAGCGTGTCATCTGCGATAACGGCCTGCCGAATATCAGCCGTCTGCTTGATATGCTCACTGGCCTGGGATTGATCCATCGGCGTCTTGCCGTCTTCCCCGACATCGTCCCTCGTCCCGTCCATGTGGTCGGCTGGAGTGGTCGGTGTGCCTCGGGCCGGCGCAGGTTGTGAAGTGCTCGCCGCGGGGGACTCATCCCTCGAGTCACAGCCGGCCAGACTGAAGACACAGCCGGCAGCGATCAACGCAATACAAGTCGTAGTGTGGTACATGACGAATCTCCGTTCCGTCGCAATGAAGGTGTCGCGATCAGAGGGGTTGGTGAACGAATCAGCGGGATTAGGTGCACGCAGAGCGAGACGATCTCCATCACACCATTGCGGCGTCATTGACAGCGCTCATGGCAAGCTTGGTGAGTTCCACATCTGAGTGCTTTTCCTCTTTCAGCGTCTTCTCCAGGAGCTTGGCGTCCTGCTCGCGGTCGAGCTTGGTCGCATACGTCCGCAGGCAGCCGTAGGAGGCAATTTCGTAGTGCTCGACTTTCTGAGCTGCACAGATGAGGCCGGCATCGCGAGCCTCTTCATCGCCCTCGTTCTTCATCACTCCGTCAGCTTCCTCCATCAGGCCCGCCGCCGCCGCGCACACCTGACGCCCGGCGGGCTTCTCCAGATCGCTCAGAATGCTGTCAAGCCGCTCCAGATGCACTTTTGTTTCCTCAAGGTGCTCCTCGAACGCCTTCTTCAGCTTCGGGTGATTGGCGGCCTTAGCCATCTTCGGCAGGGCTGTGATGATCTGGCGCTCGCAACTGTGCATGTCGCGAATCTGTTCCAGGTAGAGATCGGCAAGTGTATTGATCTTCATGTGGCTCTCCTTCAGAGGTATGTCAGTCGTGCATCGTCTTTCCGACTCAGAGTCGGATATGCCCCCGGTCACTCAGTCAGCGGCTTGCTTTGAAAGCCGTGTTCTCTACCGGCCTCAGTTCCGTATCAAGCGTGAGGTTGAGAGCCTCGCCGTTCACGACGACGCGCGGTGGAGCATCACGGGTTGGCTCTTGGCGTCCGTTGTCGGGTGCTTGCTTGTCTGCGGATGTGGTCTGTTCGGATGTTCGCACAAGGTTCCTTCCGATTTGCGCCCAGGTAGTAGCATGTCTTTGCTGCGTGAACCAAAAACGACAAGCCGACCAAGCTCCGCACATAAAGTGCAAAACTAGATCGGCTTATTCATCAACTGGCTTTTCGCTCAAGTTCCGGGGTTCCGGAGCGGGGAAGCGAACTGCCCTTTGCTTTATCTTCCGACGCGGAACGCTTGCCTGTTACAGGCTCCTCTCCGCGATCTACCACAAGTGTACGCTGCGGAATGAGGAATGCAAGCAGTATCTCTCTAAATGCCATGTCTCGGCGGGGATGTGACTACCAAACCGTCGTCTTTCCAACGGATAAGCCATGGAAAGCAGATTCGACATCCCCACACGATCGTGCCGGCACTTTCATCGACCCGGGCAGGAAAGCGGCAAGAAAACGGGACAAGCAAACAAACGGGAGCAAATACACGAGCAAACAAACGACAAGCACAAACGGGAAAGGTCGGACCGGTACGTGTTTTCTGGAGATCAGAGCGACCTCGGTCGTCGCGGCCCGCGACGCGCCTGGAACTTCTCATGCCTCGCCCTGCTCGACCTGCGCCCGGCGGCTACGCCTGCGTACGTCCTCAATCGCGGCGTCGAGTGCAGGGTGGATGAAGCGGACCGCGGCAGCGCCCGGCCCGGTGCACCAAATTCGCCCACGGGGCCGCCCGCGAAAGGCGGTAACGGCATGAATCGCACCCATAAGCGTACCTGCCCCGTTTTCTTGCCTCACCGCTGATGCGAAGCTGCATGGCGGCGCTAGTCAAGAAGAATCACGTTCGAGGTTTCGCAGTCAGCCAGATCGATCGCCTGCAAGTGTATTTGGCCGCAGGCCTGCTGCGTCACATACGCCGGAACAGCCGCGGAGCCGTCTAATCCGGCCTGCTTTGTGGTGGCGACTCGAATGCGCCCTTCGAGGCCAAGCCGTGTTCCGGCGCACGGGTTCCCATTCGGTATTGCGAATTCGCCCTCCCGCAGCGCGGCGAGAAGCGCCACTGTTGCGCCCGGCGTTGCGCGAGTGAATTTGAAGAGCATCGATCCCGGGCAAGATCCAAGCGATGCGAGTGTCAGTCCACACTCGATCGAAAAGACGTACGCAGCACCAGGGTTCTCGACGGGGCCGTTACCCGGTGATCCGACGATCGCGGTTGATCCCGCCACCGCGATGGCCCAGCCGAGCTGGCGAATCGCGCCCCCATCAGGCGCGACAACTTTCCTCAGTTCTACCCCGGTCGAAGCATCAAAGAGGTACACCGCGCCGGCTCGGAATCCGAGATGGGAGTCGCCCGATGCGCCAACCAGAATCCGGTTCCCGTCGACGGCGACGGAGCGCCCAAAGTACTTGCCCGAGGTGACGTCCGCCGGCACGAGTTTGAGCAGTTGCTCGCCGGTCGAAGCATCAAATACGAAAACGGCGCCGCATTGCTGAGCGCCCTCGGCTCGATATGGAGCGCCCACCACCGCCAGTCCGCCTCGAATAGCAACGGATGCGCCGAACTCATCCCGTTCCGCTCCAACATCCGGAATCAGTTTGCATACCTCGACGCCCGTCAGAGCGTCGAATACGTATGCGGCGCCGGATCGTGCTGCATAGATGTTTGCCCCGGGCGCGCCCACCACGACGTGGCGACCATCCGTCGCCACCACCTCTCCGAATCGATTGGCCTCCGCTCCATCCGACGCCAGGATCTTGCGAATCTGCCGACCTGTATTCGTATTAAAAAGGTAGACCGCTCCGGCGCCGTTGGCTCGTTCATCATCGCCGGTAGCGCCGATGATCGCCGTGGATCCGATCAGCGCGACGGAAGCGCCAAACGAATCACCAAGGTCGCGATCTTCCGCGGCGAGTTCAAAGAGCAACTCGTATGAATCTGCATCAAAGACGAACACCGAACCTCGATTGGCGTCATCCTTGCGCGCGCCGATCACGATTCGGCTCCCGCTGAACGCCACCGTCTCGCCAAACTCATCCCCGGCCGTCCCGTCGCCGGCGATGAACTTGGCGAGTTCTTCCCCCGTCACGTAGTTGAAGAGGTACGCCGCGCCTGCGTTCTCCGCGGGATCCTCCGCGTAACTGGCCCCCACAACAGCGCGATCTCCGCTGATGGCGATCGCCGTGCCGAACAGGTCGCCTTCCCTCCCGTCGGACGAAACGAGTTGCCGCTCAAAAATCAAATCGCATTGGGCGTGGACGGATGTCGCCCACGACGCCGCAGCGAGAATGCACAGAACGCCGATCGGATACACCTGATATCGAGCTGACATTTCATCCCTCCGTCTACTTGTCGGGTCCACCGCTCGGGATGGTGCCCCCTGTCGACCGAGTCAGGCTGATTGGCCGAGATCACGCCGACACGTCGCCAGGACCCGGGCCGTTCCAGAATTATGCCGCATCCCCCGTTTCACCCGCTCAGGCAATCCGCCCTCATCTGCGGGCAAGAAAACGGGACAGGCAAGAAAACGGGCAAGGGGCAAGAAAACGGGGCAAGAAAACGGGACAGGTACGTTTATTAGGTCTGCTCATGCCGCTGCCCCTTCCTCGGCCGGCCGCGCGGCCGAAACATGTGCTGCAAACCCATCGCCGCCGCCGTCCGCCTCACTCACGATGCGGTCCGCCGCTTCCTCCAGCGTGCCGGCCGCCGCGCCTTGCCGGCGAGGGGCAGAGCGGGTCCAGCCCGAGTTGGCGAATCGCTCGAAGTGCCTCACCCGCTCAATGTACCAGAAGCAGCCCCCGGTTGTCAAAGGGCCCCCGCACAGCACTGCTTCGGCGCCGGCGGCCCCCGGAGGCCACAACCCCTTCCCGAAATCACCGGCAGCCTCGTGAAAGACTCTGCCAACCACCCAAACCCCCTTGCGGCCTCGCGAACCCCCTCGAGTTTGACGCCATTTCGCCATCCACCGCCATCCACCGCCATCCACCGCCATCCATGGCCTCGGGACCACTTTCCACATGGCCGGCGGCGCGTCAGGTGCTTCCCGCAGTCCTGGCATGTCCCAAGGGGCCCCGACGGCGCAAGATCTTCAAAAACAGCCGTTTGCGGCAGCCTGGAGCGGAATCGGGCGCGGCGGCAATCAAAAATGATCTTCGCTGCCTTGACCCTCTCGGGGTGCAGTCTATCATCCCCTTGCGTGTCGTTGAACGGCGACGTTCATCGGCTGATTTGTCATCCAGTCATCGAACCGGCCCCGGCCGACCATCGTAGGACTGCGACTGACCCGCTCTTTGAAAAGTGAACAGTTGGGTAAATGTACAAACGCCGCGAGGGTGCGGCCCGAGGTCAGCCTTTCACAGGGCTGGCGGAGGGCGAAATCCATCGGTCGGGGGGTCACAGCCCCGGCCTGGAAGCATCCTTGTGACGCTGAATTCAATTCCAGCGAATGGATGGTTTCCATTTGTCCGTTGTCTAGCCGCAACGGAATCGATCTTCGGATCGAATGACCCACCCGCGCCGGCCGATTCGGCTGGCGGGGGTGTACAGGCAAACTACTCATCGATGCGTCAACGATCGGGTTCGTCCCGGTCGTGCAACGATAATCAATTGAAGAGTTTGATCCTGGCTCAGATTGAACGCTGGCGGCATGGCTAAAACATGCAAGTCGAACGAGGTTTTTTCTTCGGATAAAACTTAGTGGCGAAAGGGCGAGTAATGCATTTCTGACGTACCCCGAGGTTCAGGATAGCCCAGGGAAACCTGGAGTAATACTGGATGCGGTCAACGGGTCTAGAAGCCGTTGATCAAAGGAGCAATCCGCCTTGGGAGCGGGAAATGTCCTATCAGGTTGTTGGTGGGGTAATGGCCTACCAAGCCGAAGACGGGTAGCGGGTGTGAGAGCACGGCCCGCCGCATCGGGACTGAGACACTGCCCGGACTCCTACGGGAGGCTGCAGTAACGAATATTCCACAATGCGCGAAAGCGTGATGGAGCAATGCCGCGTGCAGGATGAAGGCCTTCGGGTTGTAAACTGCTGTCAGGGGTCAGAAATTCTGATCAGCCCCAAAGGAAGAGACGGCTAACTCTGTGCCAGCAGCCGCGGTAATACAGAGGTCTCGAGCGTTAATCGGAATCACTGGGCTTAAAGCGTACGCAGGCGGACCGGTAAGTACTTTGTGAAATCCCCCGGCTCAACCGGGGAACTGCTTGGTATACTGCCGGTCTTGAGCATGGTAGAGGCGGTCGGAACGATAGGTGGAGCGGTGAAATGCGTAGATATCTATCGGAACGCCGAAGGTGAAGACAGGCCGCTGGGCCATTGCTGACGCTCAGGTACGAAAGCGTGGGGAGCGAACGGGATTAGATACCCCGGTAGTCCACGCCCTAAACGATGTGCACTAGATCAGGGAGGTTCTGATACCCTCCGGGTCGAAGCAAAAGTGTTAAGTGCACCGCCTGGGGAGTACGGTCGCAAGGCTAAAACTCAAAGGAATTGACGGGGGCTCACACAAGCGGTGGAGCATGTGGCTTAATTCGAAGCAACGCGAAGAACCTTATCCTGGGCTTGACATGCACGGATTAGCATATGGAAACATATGTGACGCGGTTTACCGTGGAACGTGCACAGGTGCTGCATGGCTGTCGTCAGCTCGTGCTGTGAAGTGTCGGGTTAAGTCCCTCAACGAGCGAAACCCCTGTCGTTAGTTGCCAGCGAGTCATGTCGGGGACTCTAACGAGACTGCCGGTGTCAAACCGGAGGAAGGTGGGGATGACGTCAAGTCCTCATGGCCTTTATGTCCAGGGCTGCACACGTGCTACAATGGCATGTACAAAGCGATGCAATACCGCGAGGTGGAGCAAATCGCACAAAGCATGCCCCAGTTCAGATTGCAGTCTGCAACTCGACTGCATGAAGTTGGAATCGCTAGTAATCGCGGATCAGCTACGCCGCGGTGAATACGTTCCTGAGCCTTGTACACACCGCCCGTCAAGTCATGGAAGCCGGGAGCACCCGAAGCCGCCCCACCTCAGGGGTGTCTACGGTGAGATCGGTGACTGGGACTAAGTCGTAACAAGGTAGCCGTAGGGGAACCTGCGGCTGGATCACCTCCTTTCTACGGGATCCGTAGACACCCTCCCGGAGCGATCCGGTTGGTGAAATCGTCATCACAACCTCGTCTCTCTCACGAGAGGCGGCCGTCCGGCAACGTTCGGCTAAGCGCCCTTCCAACTGTTCCCTTGTCAACGATCGGCCATACCAAACCGAATCAATCCACGCGGCGACAGGTCTCCCTGCCGCCGCGGTTGTTTTATAGGCTCGACACATAGACTCGACACGTCGCTACACGACGCGACGACAGGTGGGCAAAGCCCGCCGATGCGGTGTACTCGCCGCTTCGGCGGGGTCCGACGGATGTTCGACAGCTCCCGCCTTGTTGTAAATACCACTTAATATTTTTACACTTGTCCCCCATTGGACTGAAGATCGTCTTCGGCCCGGCACAGGGATTTCCCCGGCATCACGGACGTTTCTCCCGCTTCCCGCCATCCTCCCACTTCCGCACCAGCCGTGACGTCCTTCGAAATCCAGCTTCGTGGTCTGGTTCAACAGAAAGGTTGGGCGACCGATGAAGAGAGAAATGATGTGGGGTGGCGTGTTCCTGATGGCGGGTTCCTTGGCGATGGGCATGGCCATGGCGGCCTCCGAAGCCCCTGCCGGCGATGCGGCCGCGGGTAAAAGTACGTTCAGGCAGTGCATGGCGTGCCACGCCGTGGAACAGGGCAAAAACAAGGTCGGTCCCAGCCTCTTCGGTGTGGTCGGCCGAAAAGCGGCCTCGATCGAGGGCTACAAGTACTCCAACCCCATGATCGAGTCCGGCCTCACGTGGTCGCAGGAAAACCTCATGAAATATCTTCAGGATCCCAAAGGCACCGTCCCCGGCGGCAAAATGGCCTTCGCCGGCATCAAGAAAGTGGAAGACGTGAAGAATGTGATCGCCTACCTCGAAGAGCAAAAGTAAGCTTCTCCAACAACCAGATTTCCCTCTCGCGGCGACAGGTTCCCCCCTGCCGCCGCGATTGTTTTCGGCACACGCGACAAGTCACGGCGCTCCATGCGGACAAAGCCCGTCGATGCGGTGTACTCACCGCTTCGGCGGGGTCCCCCGCGCTACTTCCCTTCTCGCCTCTTCCCCCACCGCAGGGCAATTGCATCTAAATCCATCCTTGCAGCACCCGCAGCGGATTAAGATTCGCTCCAGCCCGCTTTGAGACGTTTGACGGCCAGGCCCCGTTTGCAGGTTCTCTCATTCTTCAGCAGGTTCAAGACGATCTTGCGCAACAGCGCCATGTTGGCGGCGGCGTGGCCGGTGCGGACACGGCGGTGGTCCTCGTCGAACGCCACGTCCAACGACCAGTGCAGCTTGTTCTCGATCGCCCAGTGGCTGCGGATCGCATGACCCATCCACTTGGCGCTCACATGCTCGTGGCTGGCGATGTAGTAGGCCCGTTCCACGCTGGTGCCCTGGCTGGTGGTCCGGCGGCGCTCCACCATGACGAACTGACGCAGACCCGGCCAGTCATCCAGACGCGCCGTCACTTCGCTGATGCCCTCGGTGCACCAGACCTTGCGAACCTCCACCCGGCCATGATCGCCGTCGGTGGTCTGGTGATGGTCGAACTTCAAGCCGGGACCGGGATGATCAGCGATCTCGTGCATCGTGCGACGCACTTCCTCGAACAGATTCAACTGGTTCTCCTTGACCGACAGCACGTAATCGCCGCCCTGCTCCACGATCTGTTGAGCAATGGCCTTCTGGCAACCCATGGCGTCAATGGTCACGGTTGCCCCGGAAATATCGAGAATTTTCAGCAGTTTGGGAATCGCCGTGATCTCATTGCTCTTGTCCTCGACCGCCACCTGACCCAGCGACAGACAAGCGTCACCCGCCCAGTCGCTGACCAGATGCAGCGCCGACTTGAGACTGGCCTTATCCAGGGAGCGACGCAGCGTCTTGCCGTCGATGTTGACCACGTCGCCCGCCAGGTCTTCGCACAAGGTTTGCACCCACTGGCTGAAGCACTCGGCGAACGCGGCGGCGTCGGGCATGGCGAACACCCGTCCGAACGTGTCATGCGAAGGAATGCCGTTGGGCAGTTTCAGGAACGTGCGAAGCCATGGCTCCTTGTCCCGCCCGAACTCCTCGACATCTGTTCAGCCGTCGGCGCCGCAGATGAAGCCACAGATGGCGATGGTGAGGATGTCGGTCAGGTCGTGTTCTATTGGTTCGATTCACGCGCGGGTCGGGCAAGTTGGCGAAATGCTGGACGCCCAACAACGCCCGCATCGCCCCATCGACGGCCCTATTCGTGCCCGTGACCCCCCGACCACCGATGCACGACCCCGCCGAGTGACCCCGCCGAGACTGGGAACCGGCCACAACGCAGATGGCTCTTCATGGACCCACGCACGAATCCATTGACGACGCATCATCGGATACGTAAAGTGTATTTACAGGTGCGGGCGGAGATCACCCGCCTTTTCAACTGCACTGTGTTCCGGGAGTCCATGCAATCAAACGGTTCGTTTCCGCGTTGAATCCAATGGCTGCGGCTGCGGGGCTGCGGCGGGGTATACGAACCGCAAAGGTCAGGCCATGAACACATTCAGGGGGACAAGATGGGGGTGGCGGTGCGCGCTTTTGTTCGTGCTGGTGGGCCTGGGATCGCCGACCTTGCTGCGGGCGGTGATGGGTCGCCGGGATGTCTCGCAACGTCCGAGGCTCGCATCCGTTTCCGCTCCAGCCGCCGGCGTTCAACAGCCCACGCCGCCTGATCTGGTGACATCGACGGCCCCGGCGGCGAAATGGGAAGTCGCCAGCGTGCAGGTGCAACGAGCCTCGGGCCGCGAACTGACGCTCTGTCACGCGCAGGGCCAGTCGTACCCTTCTCCGACCTGGATCGGCCATCGTCCCGCATCGCCCGTGGTGGTGAAGCGAGGTGATCGTCTTCAGGCGGAACTTTGCCTGATCCCCAAAGATCCAGCGATCAGCGACAACGTGCAGGTGCTCGGCTGGTCGGCGCGACTGGGCTTTCTTGGCCCCGTCGTGCCGCGGCGAACGGGCAGCTTCTGGGTCGCTCGCGGCCTGACCGCCGCCAGGCCCGTGCAAAACCGTGCCGGCATGTACGATCCCCTGACCCTGCAATGGTGGATCAGCGTGGACCAGGGCAAAACGTGGTCCTCGCTGACCACGACGACCATTCCCGTGTACATCCTGATGAACGAGCCGGAGCCGTCGGCGGTGCTGGTCGACACGCTGGTGGACCTGACCTGTCGTGCGGGGACCAATGCCGTGGATCGCCGGGGCCTGCTCATGGGTCTCTGGCCTCGGTTTGCTTCGCTGCAGGTCAGCCGGCTCGATGGCCGGAAGCTGTGCTACTACGGAAACTGGTCGACCGAAGCCGTCAGCACAGCCGACCTGCTGGCTGCCGGCGACGGCCAGTGCGACGCCTGGGTGAACCTGCTGCGGGACATGCTGGCGATCCATGGCGTGGCTGGCGGTGTGGAGCCGGTGCGCATCCTGCCCCCCAGCACGTCCGATTGTCGGACGAATCGGCTGCTGCTGGGCGCGTGGCAACGCGACGCCGACGGTCCAGGCCGCGCCAGCCCGTTGCCCTTCCTCAACATCGCACGCAATCCCATCGGCGATCACGGCCAGTATCACTGGGCCTACACCGAATTGAAGCCCACCGGCAATCTCCCCGGACAGGGCGGCACAACTCCCCCACGCGAGTTCCACTATCACATGCTGCTGAACATCGACGGCACGCTTTACGACCCCAGCTACGGACGGACGTACAACAGCCTCGAACAGTTCGAGAACCAGATGGTCTTCGGTTACGCCATGTGGATGCCGGGGAAATTCGACGAAGCCAACATGAACCTCGATCTCGACGGCGACGGCGACAAAACCGATGCCCAGGTCCCCGTCAACTGCTTCGCCCTCGGCCCCCGCGACACCGTCCGCGCCGAAGCCCGCATGGTCATGGCGGCACGATGACAGGGCAACCGCATGTGCTGTTTCCGTGGTTGCACGATTCAATGACCGAATGACCCAATCTGAATGACGAATGAAATAACCACGTTTTCGGCGTTTCGTCATTCGGATTTGGACCTTCGT